>NZ_PNCP01000040.1:0-42089 GCF_005886115.1 Pseudoalteromonas sp. S4492 | reverse complement strand
TGATAGCTGATAGCTGATAGTAGCGATAGAGGGAATTTTATGAAACTTGAAGATATTCGCCGTGAATATTTACAGGATGGTTTATCTGAAGACATGCTTGATGCGTCTCCAATCAAGCAGTTTGAAAAATGGCTTGAACAAGCTGTTGCCACTAATTTGCCTGATCCTACGGCGATGGTCGTTGCAACGGTTGATGAACATGGTCAGCCTTCGCAGCGTATCGTGCTGTTAAAGCATCTTGATGAAAATGGTTTTGTGTTTTTTACCAATACTGGCTCGCGCAAGGCGCAGGAGCTCAAAGGTAATAACAAAATCTCTCTGCACTTTCCATGGCACCATATGGAGAGACAAGTCATTGTTTATGGTGAAGCTAAACCTTTACCAACAACGGCTGTGGCTAAGTACTTTTTATCGCGTCCTAAAGAAAGCCAGTTAGCAGCATGGGCATCTCAGCAGAGTCGTCCTGTGTCATCACGTAAGGTATTAATGGAAACATTTGCGAAAATGAAGCAAAAGTTTTCTGAGGGTGAAATTCCATTGCCTGATTTTTGGGGAGGCTACTGTGTTGAGCCTACTAAAATCGAATTTTGGCAAGGCGGTGCACACCGCTTACACGACCGCTTTATGTATCAACGCCAAGCCGATGGCAGTTGGCAGTTTGGTCGCTTAAATCCGTAAATGCGTTTTATCGATTCCCACTGTCACCTTGATTTTAGCGAATTTGATGAAACTCGCACAGAGCTCATCACAGCATGCAAGCAAGAAGGGATCGAGCATTTTATTGTGCCGGGCGTGAGCTTGGCACAATCTACAAAACTATTATCGTTTGCTAAATCAGAGCCAAGTATTTCAATTGCTTTAGGCTTACATCCTTATTTTTTATCTGAACACCAAACTCATCATCTCGCTGAACTGGAGCAGTTAGCAAAAAACCATTCAGGGCAGTTTATTGCCATCGGCGAGTGCGGACTTGATCGCAGTATCGACAACCTCGATAAGCAAACACAGCTTTTTGAAGGGCAAATAGAGCTTGCCAATCAACTCGCTCTACCACTGATTGTGCATCACAGACAAAGCCATGATTTAATTGCTCGCTCATTTAAGCGCTGCAAGCCAAAGTTTGGTGGTGTAATTCATGCCTTCTCAGGCTCAGAACAACAAGCTCAGAGTTATATTAAACAAGGGTTTAAACTTGGTGTCGGTGGTGTAATAAGTTACCCGCGCGCTGCTAAAACTCGTAAAGTCATAAACGCAATTCAGCCACAGCATTTAGTGCTTGAAACCGACTCGCCATCAATGCCGTTAGCTGGCTTTCAAGGCCAAGTTAATACGCCGCTAAAGGTGCGTGATGTATTCACTTATTTATGTGAGCTTAAAGGCGCGACAGGGGATGCAAAGCAGCAATTGGCTGCTGAACTTTATGATTCTTGCTCAGCGCTTTTTTTGATGTAACGGTTGATTTGCCAGTGTTTTAAACCGCGCCCTAGCTGCCAAGTAAAAATACAGGTGATCACTAACATTAATAATACTTGGCGACCTAAATCATGAAAACTACTGTGGCTGGTTGCAATAGAAGCCTGCGTTAAATAGGTAATTGACACAAAACCAATTGGTCTTTCATCATCACTTATCACTGGCTCTACAAATGGGGTTTTGAGTTTGCTAATACCCGGCGTTGAATCGGGTAATAAACCAAAGGTGTGGTGACTTTGCCAATTATCGCTGGCAGCAATTTGGATACCTTGTTGATCGTAAATCGTTGCCGCTAACACATACTCATCTTCAGCAATATGATTACATAACGCATTTAACTCGGGTTTGTTTTTTTCTTGCAGTGGGGTTTTTGCATTCAGTGCCATAAACTTGGTTAAGCTTATCGCTGTGCTGTCAGCGCTATCATAAAGTAACTGGTGGCTTTGAAAGCTACTATTCATGGCAACCCAACTTAACAGCACAAAACAGGCCGCAGCTAAGCTTAAACGCACAACACGTTGGCGATAAGTGGCTGAAAAGGGAATTTTAAGTTGGTTATTTTTCATAGTCACCGTATACGTTACTGACAGCTTTTAAATTTGATGGTACAACATGATAACTTTAACAGCCCCTTGAGTGCGAGTAGCAAATGCACGACCAAGGACAGACATAAGTCTAATGTGGAGCCACTATGTCACAGCTTAGCTTAGCTGCTACACCTTCAGCAAATTTAGCAGAACAAATCAGCCTAAATTGCTGGTATAAAATTGAAAACAAACACCTTATTACAACAGACTTTACGCCAAAAGCAAATCAAGGCGTGTTCAGTGTTGCCTTTGGTAATGAGCTTAATGCTGAGCAATTGCTTGCGATTAGCGAATTTTTAGCAGCGCAAGGGGTTAGCAATTTATCGCTTTGTTGCTATCAGCCAATTGCCGATTTGCCAGCAGCGTGGAGCTTTCATAGCGATACAACAAGCGTACTAAGTCCGCTGGTATTAGTTGAGTTTGCTAAGCAACTGGGGATTCAACTGGTGCAATTAACGAATCCACCCACGGTGAATGAACCAGGTTTATTACTAATGGATATGGACTCAACAGCCATTACTATTGAGTGTATCGACGAAATTGCCCGCCTTGCCGATGTGTATGACGAAGTTGCCGCTGTAACCGCGCAAGCTATGGCCGGGCAGCTCGACTTTGCACAAAGCTTAAAGCAGCGTGTCGCGAAGCTTGAGGGCATCGATGTAGATTTAATTGACGGCTTAAAAGCGCGTTTACCGCTTATGCCGGGCGTGAGTGAATTATGCCAATACCTAAAAGCGCATAACTGGCATTTAGCAATCGCATCGGGTGGCTTTGTGCCTTTTGCAGAGCAAGTGCAGTCACTGCTTGATTTAGATGAAGTGCATGCGAATACTCTCGAATTTAAAGATAACCGTTTAACAGGCAAGGTGATAGGCACAATTGTTGATGCAGAAGAAAAAGCCCGTGTACTTAAACGAATCGAACAAAAGCTGACTTTAAATAACCGCCAAACTGTTGCCATGGGTGATGGTGCTAATGATTTAAAAATGATGGCTGCGGCAGGGCTTGGTGTTGCTGTGCACGGTAAACCGAAAGTGGTTGAGCAAGCACAAACTGCAATTAATGAAGGTTCATTACTGCAAGTTGCTTACTTACTCACTCTCCCGTTAGATTACTCGCTTTAACCAAGTTGCTTTGCGTTTACTCATTTCCGTGATCAGCCTTTGGTCAATATCAAAATGGGTAAGCGCTTCTTCGGTTATATCAATCAAATCACCCACACCGGCTACTGCCCATAGCGCTTCTTCTAGGTCTTTTGCTTTGTGTAATGCGTACTGACTAATATATTTCAGCTCATTCGCTAAGTAATCAATATCTGGGCGGCCAGTCCGTGACACATACAAGCGAAACACAAAGACTAAATCGTTTTTCAGCGCTTTTTTCACAAACAAAGTTTGTGGTTTGTAGTCATCTTCACTAATACAACGACTGGTAATTGCATCGCTGATCACAGCTTGGCGCGGATCAAAGCGAACAAACAGGGTAAATGGTAAGGGGGGATCTTGGCGACTGCGGTCTTTGATTAATGGGGTGATCACCTCAGAGATTTGATCCGTTGATAAGAATCCATCAATGCTGGTTGTCTCATTTAATAACGCAAAGTTTTGCAGCAATACATGAAGAGGGCTAGGGTATAAGCCTTGGCCAATAGCGCCAGCTTTAAAGTGAGCTGCTTCTTTGTGTAAATAAAACGGAAATTGGCATACGCTTTTGGTCACCATATTTCTAAGTGCGGTCGATAATCCCGGAATTTTTGGGGTTTCTTCACAAACACGTAATTTGTCTTTGTTGTTATCGATTAATACAGTAAAAAACTTAATTGCCATATGGGGTAAGTCACCAATACGATGCACTTTTAAGTTCACTGTTGTCAGTGATTTACTCACTGCCATCACTTCATAAGCCAAATTTGTTAAATCATGCTTTTTGGTAATTTTTTGCAAATCAGGCAAGTTTAACTTAATGATATCGCCTTTTTTGAACTCAACCGGATGGTCACACTCTATTTGTAAGCCCATCACAGATAAGTCACGGGTGTGGCCCGTGATAAGCTCTTCACCTTGAGTAATAGAGACTGCGGTTTTGTACAAGTAGCGTTTATGTGCCCGAAGGTTCACATATTCAAGCGCCACTGGCTCTAAATGAGGAGGCGTTTTATGTTTGCTGTGACCAAATTGCTTAAGCTGATTTACTGCATCTTTATTGTAATCAAGTTGCTGGTACGTTTGTTGCTCAAACTTAGTGCCGATCGAGGTCAATATCAGTAGGTATTTAACATCTTTGATCAGCCCTTGCACCCGTGGTGTAGGGGGCTTATTAAGTTTTTCGATATTTTTACCAGCACTACTAGGTAGAGATAACGGAATGTATGAATCTTCCGGGTGGCTTGGCATCAACTGAAGCTTAAAGCATTGCCAGCTGTCTTTTTGGCTACCAAATCCGAGGAATAAATCTCTCAGTTGTGGCTGACTCTCAAGCTCAGTTCGAGTGGCTGAATAATAATAAATCTTGCCCGCTACGGTGTGAGTGAAGGTATACAGGTATTCTTCTTTTACGGCATCGGGTGAGCTGAGTAGATGACCTAAGCGCTGCTGATTGATAATGCTATATAAGCATGACAACTTACGTTCATCACAAAAATAGCGCTGAATAAAAATATTATTCTCAGTAGTGAGCGCAAGGCTAGGGTAAAGCTTATCGCCTTGTAAGCTTAAAAAAGTGTAAAACGAGGTAACACGTGGAATGTAGTATTGCTCGTAGCCTTTCGATACAACTGCATCCAGGGTATTGTCTAAGTTCACTTTATAGCGACGTTTGTTGCCATGAATAAAGCTTTCTAAGAACTCATCAAACTTTTCATTATTTTCAATAAAAGTGCGTTTTAAGCGTACATGATTGTACTCACGAGAGACTTTTTCTACCGCAACTACTTCATATTGAATACCGTTTTTTAAGCCCAGCTCAAAGTCTTGTTCTAGGCCGACTAAGCGCAGACCAATTAATTGGCCTTTTTTAACTTGATAGCGAGGCGCTAATTTTATTTTCGCACCACTTAGGGAAATATCCGAGGTAGATGCCGCAACTTTACTGTCTTTATCAAGCTCAACGGTGATTTTAATTGAATAGTTCATCCGCTCTTCGCGGCGACTTTCATAGGATGCAAACTTAATAACCTTGGCAGATTGTTCTGGGGCTGTACTATCGTCCGTTAACGCTTGTTCTGCGGCTTTTTTTTGCATCACTCGGTGATTATTTTCGGTGTTCATTACCGCTTCGTAAACGGCAAGTGTGTAACCACCGTGGCGTTTTATAGCATCTTCAAACACTTCAATGGCGGTATCGTCCATAAAGTGTTGCTTGCCATCATATTCGTAGGGTTTGACTTGTCCGGTTACTTGACCACGTAAATCAATAAAGCGTGCCACTGGCTGAGATAAGCGCGACATTTCCATTTTGATCAGAAACTGCTCTGGCTTAGTTAAGCTAGCTGTCTTTGATTTAAACAGTTTGTCGAACTGGGGAGTGCCTAAATGTGCCTTTAGTTCTTCAACTAGGCTTTCATATTTAAGCAGTATGTCTTCAGCCATTTATAAAACCATCACCGTCTATCTAAAAAAGTAGGTATACTAACGGGCTATTTAAAGCCAAAGCAGTGTAACTACTTTTTTATTTTATTCGTTATTGTTATATGTATTCGCCAATTAAATGGCAAGCACTGTAAAGTTTTATTTGTAAGCAAAAACTGTGCCCTTAACTATTTCTTAATTAAGCACTTAGCTAAATTAAGCGTTTTTCAGGGGGTCAAGTTACAACATATTATCTTTTGTGATTATAAAAATGACTCTCACTTAATCGTCTGAGTCATAAGTTTTACTTTAGCTATTATATGCTTGAAAATACAGAAATAGTCACAAATCAGCTACAAAAATAGGTAAGGCCGAATGGCAAAATCAGCAAAAATCGAATTTGTCTGCACTGAGTGCGGCATGAACTATCAGCGTTGGCAAGGACAGTGTAAATGCGGAGCATGGAATACGCTGGCAGAATTTAAGCCTTCAGCAGGGCAATCAAAACAAGCGGCAAGCCGTGCGTTAGTGGCAGGTTATGCCGGTATCGCAGGCGGTGGCTCAAAGAAAATAAATGAAGTGGCAACCACTGAGGCCGAAAAACGCCTTACCGAAATCGGCGAGCTAGACAGAGTATTGAGCGGTGGTGTAACGACAGGTTCAGTTAACATTATCTCTGGCGACCCTGGCGCTGGTAAAACTACCTTGCTCTCAGATTTAGTTGCACGTATGTCAAAACTGATGCCGTCTTTATACTGTACAGCTGAAGAGTCTCTATCGCAGTTCAAAAACCGTGTGAATCGCCTACGTTTAGATTACAACGAAGACGAGCTTTACTTACTGTCTGAAACCAGCGTTGAAGCCATCATTGAAGAACTTGATAAAAACAAAATCAAGTTCGCGGTGATTGACTCAATTCAGGCTGTGGTAACAGAAACGGCAAATGGTAGCCCAGGCTCGCCATCGCAGGTTAAAAGTGCAGCGCAAGCTTTAACACAATATTGTAAGCAAAATGATGTAACTATGTTCATCATTGCCCATGTAAACAAAAATAACGAAATTGCAGGGCCGCAAACACTCGTGCATATCGTTGATGCTTTATTGCATATCGATACCAACGATGGGCAAATCAGAACTTTACGTGCTAATAAAAACCGTTTTGGCGATATCGACACCGTGGGTATTTTCAGAATGTGTGAGCGCGGAATGCTGAGCGTTGATAACCCAAGTGAAATCTTTTTGTCAGGCTCGAGTACTGAATCTCCGGGCTCTGCAATCACCTGTATCCGTAAAGGTAACCGTAATTTACTACTCGAAATCCAATGTTTAACCACAGAAACCGAAGCTGAATTCCCGCAGCGAGTATGTGTTGGTTTAAACATGAACCGCATCAAGATGCTGACGGGCATTTTGCGTAAGCACACAAAAACAAAAATCTTTCACGACACTTTTTTCAACATTGTCGGTGGCTTAAAAATCGATGAGTCAGAAACCTGTATCGATTTAGCATTAGTAACAGCGTTATTAAGCAGCTTGAACGAATTTGTTGTACCCCGCACCACCTGTATTATGGGCGAGCTAAGTTTAAATGGTGATGTAAGACCAATCGACAGTGGCGTACCTCGAGTCAAAGAAGCTGCTCAGCATGGTTTTACCGAGATTTTTATCCCGCATCGCAATTACCATAAATCAATGGAAGGCCTTGGGGCGAAGATCACGCCGGTGAAAACGGTGCATGAACTATTGTCGTTAATAAACTAAATACAATTTGATACACTGATAAAAAAATTACACCAATTAAAGGAAATAAAATGAAGAAGTTAATTATTGCAGCGGTTGTTGCTGCGGCTGTCGGTGGCGTGGCTTACGCAAATTACGCAGCGACACAGGAAGTGAAAAAGGTGGTTGATAAGCAAATTAGTGCGTTATCAATTCAAAGCGGTGTAGATATTAAATACAGTGATATCTCAGCAAGTATTTTTGATAGCAGCATGCAGTTATCTGATATCACTGTTTCAAATAGTTTAAGTAATGAGCCAGTTGCAACTATCGACAGCATTGATGTGTCAGGTTATGAAGTTGATGCGATACCACCGCACACAGGCTTTGTGATGACTAACTTTCGTTTTAGCGATGAGTTCTTAGCGCAGCTACCAGAAAACTCAAATAACAAGTTAGCATCAACAAGCTATAACGTAAATTCATCACTTGATTACAATAAAGACTCAGGCGACAGTGACTTTGCACTTAAAGTGACTGCGAATGAGGTGGCTGATGTGAATTTCAATCTTGGTTTAGCTAAAACCACAGCGTTAATGGAAGCATCACTTGCTGCGAGTCAAATGCAAAATGAAGCAGCGGATGGCCAGCTAACCTTAGAGCAGCAATTACAACAGCAATCAAAGATGATGGCAGCACTCACTCAGTTAGAGCCGCGCCGTATTAATCTGTCGATAGCTGATGAAGGTGAGCTTAAAGCCGTGGTCGATAGCTTCTTAACTTCGCAAGGTATGACGCATGAGCAATTTAAGCAAGTGGTAGCTATGCAATTACAGCAAGTTCCTGTGAGTGAAGAACTTGCGGCAGCGATCACTAATTTTGTGAATGGCTTATCGTCTTTCTCTGTGTCGGCAAAATTACCTGAAGGTAAAGGCATGATGGAGATTAATCAGCAAATTCAAATGCTGATGGGTCAACCAGAAGAGCTTGCGAAATTTATCAACCTGCAAGCAAGCGGCGCATAATCTCAAGCCCCTCTGTAAATCTAGCCTTAAAGTGATGGGTGATTGAGCTTACTCACTTTAAGGTTGTTTTTTATCTGCATCACACCTTGGCTATGCTCTAAAAATTTTTGTGCTAAAGCTCTTTGAAAGCCTGTTTCTGCAATGCCTTTTAGTTCAACAGTATCACCATCAACAATCACTTGTAGGTTTTCAATTCGAAAATTAGGATTGCTTGTTAATTTCTGCAGTGCCATTTGTTGTAAGCGCGGTTGAGCCGATGTACTAGTCGTTAGCACGCTAGTATTGGCGCTTACGTTCGTTGCGCATGCAAGTAAAAAAATACAGCTTAATGATGTAAGTACTACGGTTAATTTGAAGCGGCTCATACAATTCCCTCGTTAATGTAGTCTGCTGTGAACTATTGCTGAACCAGTTACAATTATTATTCCAATGTTTAACTTGTTGATTTTAATGGGTTTTATTTGCATTGATGGGGTGAAGGGGAATAAAGTGTGAACTAATTACACACTCATTAGGTAAAAAGGGTAGGGTACAAAAATGCCGAGGCAAGCTCGGCATTTTTTCAGTAAGGGTAATAAAGCTACTTTTTCTTCTTCGCTTTAGCTTTGGCTTTTTTCTTAGCCTTCATTTTTACTGGATCTTTTTTCTTTTTAGAGGGAATTTTTGCTTCTTTGTGCTGTGGCTCAAAGCCTTTAATCACTCGGCGTTTAAGCTTTTGCTCTATGTAGCGCTCAACCTTGCCTAAAATTGCCACGTCGTGTGCTTCAACAAATGAAATCGCAATACCTTTTTTACCAGCGCGGCCAGTACGGCCAATACGGTGTACGTAAACGTCTGCGGTACGAGGCATATCAAAGTTGATAACATGGCTGATATCAGCAACATCAATACCACGTGCAGCCACATCCGTTGCAACTAAGATATTATTGCGACCTGAGTGAAAATTTTCCATCGCTTTCATGCGTTTATCTTGTGGCATTTCACCGCGTAACCAAGCAACACGAAGGCCTTCGTTGTTTAATTCACCAATTAATGTTTCTAAGCGCTCACGAGTTTTAACAAACACAATCGCTTTATGAATGTCGTCACCATTTAACGTTTCAACCAACATTTTAAGTTTGTGGTCGTAGTCATCCGCAAGGTGAACCCATTGGTGGATTTTGCCTTTCTCTTTACGTGAAGATTCGGCTTCAAGGAGTGCCGGATCGTTTAAGATACGCTCCGCAAATAACTCTACGCTGTCACCTTCAAGGGTGGCTGAGAATAAGAAACATTGGCGACGGTTACGTGCTTCATCACAAATACGAAGCATTTCTTTACGAAAACCCATGTCTAACATGCGGTCAGCTTCATCAAGAATAAGCACCTCAACATTTTCAGCATGGAAGTTCTCTGTTTCAAGGTACTCCATTAAACGCCCTGGTGTGGCAATGAGAATGTCGTTATTGCTTTCGAATATTTCTCTGTGTGTCCCGTAGTTTATACCACCTGTCACAACCCCAATTTTAAGATGAGTTTGTGCTGCAAGTAATTCGCATTGCTCATGAATTTGATAAGCAAGTTCACGGGTTGGCGTCATGATCAATACGCGCGCAAAGCCAGGATCGCGACGTGGGAAATCAAGCAAGTATTGAATTGCAGGGATCAAAAACGCGGCTGTTTTACCCGTACCAGTAGGGGCAGATGCCAAAATATCACGACCTTGAAGAGCTTCAGGGATCGCTTGTTGTTGAATACTGGTTGGCGTATCAAAACCCATTTTATTAATGGCATTTAACAGCTTGTTATCGATATCAAATTCAGAAAATTGCATAGAGTGACATAAATAGAGGACAATTGAGCCTAATTATACGCGTTAACGCGGCTGTGGTGAATGAAAAGGTGAAAAAATGTCAGGCTTTGTGTTTAAACAATTTACGGTAACGCAAACACGCACGGCGATGAAAGTGTCGACCGATGGTATTTTGTTAGGTGCATGGGCTGATATAAATAAAGCTAAGCGCATTTTAGATATAGGCACAGGCACTGGATTACTGGCGCTTATGGCAAAACAAAGAGTGTCTGATGCAAGTGTGAGTGCCATTGAAATAGACACGGGTGCCTGCAGTGATGCCCGAGATAACTTTGCCGCTAGCCCTTGGCCAGAAATAAACCTTTTCGAAGGATCAGTACAGTCGTTTAGCGCAGCAGAGCCTTTTGATGCGATCATCACCAATCCACCGTATTTTAATGGGAGCCTAAAAGGTGAAAATGATGCTCGAAATACTGCCCGTCATACTGACGGCCTTAGCTTCAGCGAATTGATAGAAGCGTGTACTAGGATTAGCCACGGCAAAACGCTTTTGAATGTGATTTTGCCTTGCGTAGAGGCAAAACAATTCATTGCGGTAGCTGAGCAGGCAGGCTGGTACTTAAATCGCCATTGCTTGGTACGTACAACCGAGAAAAAACAACCAAGTCGCAGCTTGTTGCTACTCAGCCAAAACAACGGCGAATGTGATACATCATCGTTAACCATACATGCAGCTGATGGCAGCTATAGCCAAGATTATAAAGAGCTATGTAAAGCTTTTTACCTAAACATGTAATTATATCTGTGATTTTTGTATGGAAGGTGGTTGTAATTGCATGACTTCATCAAGCTGAATTTGCTGAACATATTCAAGCTCTAATAGGGCGTCTAACACGGCTTTACTGTGCGACTTTTCTATTTCGGCGCTGCAAAAATCAATAATGCTAAAGCGGCGTTTGATTAGCAGACCTTTGATGTCAGGTAAAGGCTCTGTGGTTTCAATTAGTACGCGGGTTGTTGGGCAAGGGTCGGCATAGCCTGAGCGTAATAACTTTTTTAAATTAAACAAGTTATCATCAAGCCGACCTAGTTCAATGGCGGCTTTAGCGCTATCAGGAATAAATAATGGCTCAGCAAAGCGATTTATTTTTATTTCGCCAATGGCGTTTATTGTGGCAACCTGATTACTGTCGTAACTGACAATATCACCGGTAATTAATGTGAATTGACTCATTGTGTTCCCTCGCAATGTGTTGTCTTTGTATGATCATAACAAAATGGTGTGATTAACCAAGCCCTGTTATAGTGCCAATGTCTTAAATTTTATACGAGTTTTTTATGTTACGTTTATCAATTGCTTTATCTGCCTTATTATTTTCTCAATTGAGCTTTGCCGCAATGACGCCTGTGGGTCTTTGGAAAACCATTGACGAAGAAACCAATGAAGCGAAATCTTTAGTACGTATTAGTGAGCAAAATGGTGTATTGGTTGGCAGTGTTGAAAAAATCCTTAACCCAGCTAAACAAGATGCAATCTGCGAAAAGTGTAAAGGTGATAAGAAAAATCAGCCTATTTTAGGGTTACAAATTATTGAAGGTGCTAAAGATGCTGGTGATGGTAGCTGGCAAGAGGGTGAAATTTTGGACCCAAACAATGGTAAAACCTATACCCTTAAACTAACACCACAAGAACAAGGCAAGGTGTTAGAAGTGCGCGGTTATATTGCGTTTTTCTATCGTAATCAATATTGGCAACGCGTTGAATAATCATTAAAAAAGCCAAGCAATGCTTGGCTTTTTTATTCATGATTTACAAACTTTCGCTGTACTCAGTCATGACCTGTTCAACCCAGCTTGCAATACGCTCATCGCTGAGCTCGTATTGGCTGTCTTCATCAAGGGCTAGGCCTACAAATTGTTTGCCATCTTCGCTGAGTGCTTTTGAAGCCTCAAATTCATAGCTTGCATCGTTAGGCCATTTACCAAGCAAGGTAATGCTTTGATCACAAATTTCATCGTGTAACATGCCAAGTGCATCTTGGAACCACTGACCATAACCTTGTTGATCGCCCATACCAAACAGAGCCACGGTTTTGCCGTTTAGGTTAACATCTTTAATGTCGTCCCAAATTGATTCCCAATCTTCTTGCAACTCACCAAAATCCCAAGTTGAAATGCCGAAGATAACGAAATCAAATTGCTCTGCATTTTTTAATGGTTCATCTTTGATATTGTGAAGGCTCACGATGTCGTGACCAATAATATCGCGAATTTTCTCGGCTGCTATTTCTGTGTAGCAGGTTGTAGAACCATAAAATAAACCAATCTGCATCGTATTTATCACTGTGTATTTGCCTGATATGATAGGCGTAAGTTTACCGTAAGGTATAATCAATTGATACCTTGATAAGGATGAGAGTACGCGTGGCTGATAATAATTCACAAGCCCAAAAAGGTGTAATGACAGCAAATAACGCCGAACATTTAGAGTTATTTTTAGATACGCTGTATCTTGAGCAAGGAGTTAGCGAAAATACACTAGCCGCTTATCGCAGTGACCTTGAAAAGTTTTGCCAATTTTTAAAAGATAAAGACCTACTGGCTGTCCGCTCAGATGATATTGAAGCGTATTTAGCATACCGTGTTGATTTAGGACTGAAGTCGCGCAGCACAGCGCGTAGCATCAGCGCGCTGAAGCGTTTTTATCAGTATTTTGTGCGCGAAAAAGCCATTGCCGATTCGCCGATGGTCAATATTGCTCAGCCAAAAGCTGGGCAGTCATTACCAAAAACACTGTCAGAAGCAGAAGTAGAAGCACTGCTTGCAGCCCCAGATATAGAAGATGCAATGGGGCTTCGTGATAAAGCCATGCTGGAGCTGTTATATGCCACAGGGCTTCGTGTCACTGAGCTGGTGGGACTTAGAATGGAGCAAATTAATTTGCGTCAAGCGGTGGTTTTTGTAAAAGGTAAGGGTAATAAAGAGCGCTTAGTTCCCCTAGGTGAAGAAGCGATGTACTGGCTTGAGCAGTTTTTAAAAGTGGGCCGTTCGCAAATGATTAAACATGCCACTGACTTTGTGTTCCCATCTAAGCGCGGGATTGGCATGACACGACAAACTTTTTGGCATCGCATCAAACACTATGCTATTTTGGCATCAGTTGAATCGCCGTTATCACCGCATACGCTCAGACACGCGTTTGCAACGCATTTGCTTAATCATGGGGCGGACCTTAGAGTCGTGCAAATGATGTTAGGTCACAGTGACTTATCAACAACACAAATTTATACCCATGTAGCGAATGAAAGATTGAAGTCGGTACACGAGCAACATCATCCACGTGCTTAGTGCAAGATTTTTAAAGATGTACCGGTCTATATAAAAAATGATCAGGATATAGGATATTTATGAAAAAGTTAGTTTTAGCCACAGCACTACTAGGCACAAGCTTAAATGTGTTTGCCAATGGCGTATCAACAACAGACGCTGCTGATGCCCCGATTATTGCTAAGTTTGCTGAATTAGGCGTAACCGTTAAGCAAATCAATCCAAGCCCAGTGGCAGGCCTTAAAGAACTAATTACTGACAAAGGCGTGCTGTATGCAAGCCCTGACGGTCAATTTCTAATGCAAGGAACACTGATTGACCTTAATAACCGAGTCAATCTAACAGAACATGCACTGAGCGATGTACGTAAAGAAGGCATTGCTGAGTACGAAGATTCGATGATCGTTTATAAAGCGAAAAACGAAAAGCATTCAATCACGGTATTTACCGATATCAGCTGTGGTTACTGCCGTAAGTTACACCGTGAACTTGATGATTTCTTAGAAGCGGGTATCACCGTTAAATACCTTGCTTTTCCACGTGGTGGTTTACGTGGTAAAGGTTACCAAGATTTAATGAATGTATGGTGTGCTAAAGACCCTGCTGAAGCATTAACAGAAGCAAAAGCGGGTGCAGAAGTCGCTGCAGTGCCTGGTTGTAACGCACCAATTGCAGAGCACTATCAACTAGGTCAAAGCTTTGGTATGTCGGGTACTCCAGCAATTATTTTAGAAGATGGCACCATGATCCCAGGTTATCAATCAGCTGCGCAAATTAGCCAAGCGCTTGATGCCTTACCAAAAACATCTTCATAACTGATTTTTTAACGAAAAGGCCTATTTGTCGTAGGCCTTTTTTATTTGTCTTAAGCTAAGAAGTACCGTTTCCGACATGGAAAAAATAATTCAAGCTCGTCCTCGTGTTGATGATTCGCATCTACCACACCATTTACACCCTGTAATTAAGCAAATATATGCGACTCGTCAGGTGCAAAATGCCACCGAACTCGATAACAGTGCTGCCACATTACATGACTTTAAGTTGTTCAAAGATATCGACAAAGCTGTGGTGCTATTGCAACAAGCCCTCGCAGCTCAAAGTCGCGTGTTAATCGTCGGAGACTTTGATGCCGATGGCGCAACCAGCACAGCAACCTTAATGCAAGGTCTTGCTATGTTTGGCTTAAAGAATCTTGATTACTTGGTACCAGACAGATTCAGCCTAGGTTATGGCTTAAGTCCTGCGCTTGCTGAGCAAATAGTGACTATGCAACCTGAGCTGGTGATCACTGTTGATAACGGTATTTCATGTATTGATGGCATTGCCATTGTAAAGCAAGCGGGTATTAAGGTGCTGGTTACAGATCACCATTTGCAAGGTGAAGCCCTACCAGATGCCGATGCTATCGTGAATCCGAATCGCCATGATTGTCAGTTTCCATCGAAGTCGATAGCTGGCGTTGGGGTTGCTTTTTATCTGCTCATTGCTTTACGTAGCCACTTACGTGAACAAGGGTATTTTCAGCATCAGCCAATGCCAAATTTGGCTGAGTTACTTGATATTGTAGCCCTTGGTACCGTGGCCGATGTGGTCGCGCTTGATGCCAATAACCGTACCTTAGTTCATCAAGGTTTAGCACGTATTCGTAGTGGTAAAACACGCCCTGGTATTAGTGCTCTCATTGAAGTGGCAAATCGCAATGCAGCCCGTTTAAGTGCCAGTGACTTTGGCTTTTCATTGGCGCCACGCTTAAATGCAGCAGGGCGTTTAGATGATATGAGTTTAGGTATAGCCTGCTTGTTATCTAATGATATAAACCAAGCACGCCGAATTGCCGGTGAGCTCGACAGCCTCAATCATGAGCGCCGTGAAATAGAGCAGGGCATGCAAACGGAGGCACAAGCTGTGCTTGACCGTTTAGCATTTAAAACTGAGTCAGTACCTGATGCCATTTGTTTATATCAAGCTGATTGGCATCAAGGTGTCATTGGTATTTTGGCTGGCCGCTTAAAAGAAAAGTATCACCGTCCTACGATTATTTTTGCCGCTGGCGATAATGGCGAAATCAAAGGCTCTTGCCGCTCTATTGAAGGGCTGCATATGCGAGACTTACTCGAGCGAGTAAATACACTCTATCCGCATTTGATCAGTAAATTTGGTGGTCATGCTATGGCGGCCGGACTGAGTATCAATGAGCAGTGTTTTACTGAATTTAAAACCGTGTTTGAGCAAATGGTGACAGACACACTCACTGAAGAGCATAAGCAAAGTATTTTACTTACCGATGGTGAATTACCTAATGAGTGCTTTTCGATGGAATTTGCCAACTTACTAAAAAATGCCGGCCCCTGGGGACAGCAATTTCCAGAACCAGTGTTCGAACATGTATTTGAAGTAATACAGCAGCGCATTGTTGGTGAAAAACACTTAAAACTGGTTTTAAAACATCAATCTGGACGGTTAGTTGATGGCATTGCCTTTGGTGTTGATGTGCGTGCATGGCCAGATACCGAAGTGCGTTATGTGAAAGCTGCTTATCAACTCGATATAAATGAATTCCGTGGTAAATTCTCGCTACAGTTGATTATTCGAGAGCTACAAAAAGCGACATAAAAATATCGTTATAATCGACATAAAAGGCTAATAAAACGCTCGGTTTTTTGTTAAAATCGGGCGTTTTTAATATTTGTAGATAATTTACCGTATTTATTGTCGATATCGGTGCGCGGTAAATCAGCCATTTTGGAGTAATGTACATGTTTGAAGTGAATCCTGTGATTAATCAAATCAAGGAAATTCGCGAACGTACTGAACTGCTTCGGGGGTACCTTTGACTACCCTCTTAAGAAAGAGCGGTTAGAAGAAGTTAACGCAGAACTTGAAGATTCAGCAGTGTGGAATGAGCCAGAGCGAGCTCAAGCACTTGGCCGTGAAAAGTCGGCACTCGAAGCTATCGTTGAGACCATTGATAATCTAGTGTCAGGTACCGAAGATGTTGAAGGGTTAGTCGAGCTTGCTGTTGAAGCTGAAGATGAAGAAACCTTCGCTGAAGCTGAAGCTGAATTAGGCGATTTAAACGCACAGCTTGAAAAGCTAGAGTTCCGTCGTATGTTCTCAGGCGACCATGACCAAAACGATGCTTACCTTGATTTACAATCAGGTTCTGGCGGCACTGAAGCCCAAGACTGGTGTAACATGCTACTGCGTATGTATTTACGTTGGGGTGAAGCAAAAGGCTTTAAAGTTGAACTTGTTGAAGCAACTGATGGTGATGTGGCTGGTATCAAGGGCGCAACTGTGCGCTTCGTGGGCGAATATGCATACGGTTGGTTACGTACAGAAACAGGTGTTCACCGTTTAGTGCGTAAGAGCCCGTTCGACTCAAGTGGTCGTCGTCATACCTCGTTTGCATCGGCATTCGTTTACCCAGAAATCGACGATAATATCGAAATTGATATTAATCCGGCAGACTTACGTATTGACGTTTACCGTGCATCAGGCGCAGGTGGTCAGCACGTAAATACAACAGAGTCAGCGGTTCGTATTACCCATATACCAACCAATACGGTTGTACAGTGCCAAAACGAGCGTTCACAGCACAAGAATAAAGACCAAGCAATGAAGCAGTTAAAAGCGAAGTTGTTTGAACTTGAAATTCAAAAGCAAAATGCTGAGAAACAAAGCCAAGAAGATGCTAAATCTGATATTGGCTGGGGTAGTCAAATTCGTTCATACGTACTTGATGACTCGCGCATTAAAGACTTACGTACCGGCGTTGAAAACCGTAATACACAAGCGGTTCTTGACGGCGACTTAGATAAATTTATTGAAGCCAGCCTTAAATCTGGCCTATAACCACCAAGCTAAAAAAGAGCTAAAAAATGACTGATCAAATCCAAGACGAAAATAAGTTAATCGCTGAGCGTCGTGGCAAATTAGACGCAATCCGCGAAAATTGCCCAGCCAACGGTCATCCAAACCAATTCCGTCGTGAACATTACACGGCTGATTTGCAAGCTGAGTTTGGTGATAAATCGAAAGATGAATTAGTTGCTGAGCAGCACGTTGTATCAGTAGCAGGTCGTATCCTTGCTAAACGTGGTCCTTTCCTTGCGTTACAAGACATGAAAGGCCAAATTCAAGCGTACGCGTCAAAAGACGTACAAAAAGAATTAAAAGCAAAATACGGTCAACTTGATATCGGTGACATCATCGGTGTTAAAGGTGCACTAAATAAATCAGGTAAAGGCGACCTATACGTTGAAATGACAGAGTATGAGTTACTGACAAAGTCATTACGCCCGTTACCTG
This sequence comes from Pseudoalteromonas sp. S4492, assembly GCF_005886115.1. NCBI lineage: Bacteria > Pseudomonadati > Pseudomonadota > Gammaproteobacteria > Alteromonadales > Pseudoalteromonadaceae > Pseudoalteromonas > Pseudoalteromonas sp. S4492. The sequence continues at coordinate 24,289 of NZ_PNCP01000040.1, read as the reverse complement.
AAAAGTTCCACGGTTTATCTGACCAAGAAACTAAATACCGTCAACGTTATGTTGACTTAATTACTAATGAAGCGACGCGTGAAACCTTCCGTATTCGCTCAAAAGTTGTTGAAGGTATCCGTCGTTTCTTAGCAGATCGTGACTTCATGGAAGTTGAAACACCTATGCTACAAGTGATCCCAGGTGGTGCGTCTGCTCGTCCATTCGTAACACACCACAATGCACTTGATATCGACATGTACTTACGTATTGCCCCTGAGCTTTACTTAAAACGTCTAGTTGTGGGTGGCTTTGAGCGTGTATTCGAAATCAACCGTAACTTCCGTAACGAAGGTTTATCAACGCGTCATAACCCAGAATTCACAATGATCGAATTCTACCAAGCATACGCTGACTACATTGACCTGATGAACATCACTGAAGACATGCTACGTACTGTTGCGACAGACGTACTTGGTTCACCAATTGTTGTAAACACAACTAAAAACGAAAATGGTGAAGTGGTAGATTCAGTAGAGTACGATTTTGGTCAACCTTTTGCTCGTTTAACAATGAGCGAAGCTATCCTTAAGTACAACCCAGACTTTGATGCTGCAGTATTTAATGACCCTGAAAACCATTTTGAAGAGCTTAAAGCGTACGCGAAGCAAGTACACGTTAAGATCCCAGAAAACTGCGTATGGGGCCCAGGCAAGTTCTTATGTGAAATCTTCGAAGAGACTGCTGAGCATAAGTTAATTCAACCGACTTTCATTACCGCTTACCCGTGGGAAGTATCTCCACTTGCACGTCGTAACGATGAAAACCCATTTGTAACTGACCGTTTCGAATTCTTCGTAGGTGGTCGTGAATTAGCGAATGGTTTCTCTGAGCTTAACGATGCACAAGATCAAGCTGAACGTTTTGCGCGTCAAGTTGAAGAGAAAGACGCCGGTGATGATGAAGCAATGCACTACGACGAAGATTACATTCGTGCGTTAGAGTACGGCTTACCGCCAACAGCGGGTGAGGGTATTGGTATCGACCGTCTAGTGATGTTATTTACTGACTCACCAACAATTAAAGACGTGATCCTGTTCCCACACATGCGTCCTCAAGCTGATTAATCAGCTAAAAGTCTTGAAAACGCCGCTTTTTAGCGGCGTTTTTGTTATCAGAAATTTCTGATTTTTATTGCGTGTTACTTAACTACTAAAATGTAATTACCTGATCTAAAAAGGAATGCTGAATTAGTCTTCCAACAAAGTTACTAAGTTGTAAAATTTTTCTACAAATCCCAAGGCCAATAGTATTATTTTTAGCCAAAATATGACATCATTGCGCAATTCTCGTTCAATGCATAAATGGACTTAATAATAATGACAAAAAAGCCTTCGCAGTTGCCAACAGATACAAATAAAAGCGAGCATCAGCGTGAAGTTTTTTACCGTGCCTGCATCGCCGAATTCCAACAATTGGGCTATCAAGATCAATATCTCGCAGAGTTAACTGATGAATTGATCCCATTGACGGGTCTTGAGCCATTGAGTGATAAAGAAAAAACGGCGAAAGGCTAGACAAAACTGAGTTGTTTTTGTTCGTAGTGGACAATCTATAACCATCTATACGATTTTCCTTGAAAAGTGTTTGACATATTTTCTGAAATCTTTATTATACGCCCCACAAGACGGAGAGGTGGCCGAGTGGCCGAAGGCGCTCCCCTGCTAAGGGAGTATAGGGTTTGTAGCTCTATCGAGGGTTCGAATCCCTCCTTCTCCACCATTTTTCCTAAAATGGCATGTCTTGAAAGTAATATGTGTGGACGCGTAGCTCAGCTGGATAGAGTACCTGGCTACGAACCAGGCGGTCGGAGGTTCGAATCCTCCCGCGTCCGCCACTTTTTACTTTAACTCTGCATCGAGTATAAGATGTTAGTAAATTTGGTCGGAGGTTCTCTCTTTCAAGAGACGTCCCGCAACCGCCCTTTTTACTTTAACTCTTGCTAAGAGAATAAATTAGCAATATTCAAATGTGCGTGTGGACGCGTAGCTCAGCTGGATAGAGTACCTGGCTACGAACCAGGCGGTCGGAGGTTCGAATCCTCCCGCGTCCGCCATATTTGAAACTCACATCGAGTATAAAGATACAAATTTGGTCGGAGGTTCACTCTTTCAAGAGACGTCCCGCAACCGCCATATTTGAAACTCATATCGAGTATAAAGATACAAATTTGGTCGGAGGTTCACTCTTTCAAGAGACGTCCCGCAACCACCATATTTGAAAACTCACATCGAGTATAAAGATAAAATCATTGCAAGATTATAAAATGCAACTGCGGACGCGTAGCTCAGCTGGATAGAGTACCTGGCTACGAACCAGGCGGTCGGAGGTTCGAATCCTCCCGCGTCCGCCACTTTCTCTTAGAAAGTGACATAAGCCGACAAGCTGTCGGTTTTTTTGTGTCTTTAAGATACAGTCAATGCAAGACTTAAACATGCATCATCACACTGCGGACGCGTAGCTCAGCTGGATAGAGTACCTGGCTACGAACCAGGCGGTCGGAGGTTCGAATCCTCCCGCGTCCGCCACTTTCTCTTTGAAAGTGACATAAACCGACGAAAGTCGGTTTTTTTGTGCCTGCAATTCGCGTAGGTGTGGTTGTAGGAGCGACTTCAGTCGTGAATAAACATACCGTTTTATTGCACCTCAATATTCTTTGGGCGACTTTGAACCACGCAGCCGGAGGTTCACTGTTTCAAAATACGTCCCGCGTCCGCCACTTTTCTCTCAAGTAGAGTAAAAGTGACATAAACCGACGAAAGTCGGTTTTTTTGTGCCTACAATTTGCTTAGGAGCGTGAAAACACGATATAAATCTGTAGCAGCGATTTTATATCGCGTTTATTATCGCAATATTCGTAGGAGCGACTTCAGTCGTGAAAAAACATACCGTTTTATTGCACTCATTATTCTTTGGAAGACTTTGAACCACGCAGCCGGAGGTTCACTGTTTCAAAATACGTCCCGCGTCCGCCACTTTTCTCTCAAGTAGATTAAAAATGACATAAACCGACGAAAGTCGGTTTTTTTGTGCCTACAATTTGCGTAGGAGCGACTTCAGTCGCGAACATCACGCTTCCACACAATTAATTAAACCCCAACTCAAAATACAAAAAATGCACCCCGTAGGCGTGAAACGTGTTTCGCGCGTATCAAGATGCTGTCGCCATAAATGATGATCTACACCTCTCACATCTTGCTATCTATTCCAGAATAAGCATTTCTCAATGTTAGGTTCATGCTCATGCATTATTTACATTTAACCGACAAAGGGTACAATCTCGCTAATACAATAATAATTAAACCAATATCCCTTGCGTCTATTTCACTTATTCTTTTTTTATTGCATTTTGCTTGGTTCGTTTGCTGCGCAAAGCGAGCCAGTTGTATTGCAATCAACACCATTAAACCAACAACAAATCCAAGCACTCAAATTTGAATCTCCTATTAAAGCAGATTGGTTGTTTAGTACTTACCAAGAGTCCGTTTTTAATTCATCAATTTTGGTCTTAGAAGCCGGTGATAAAAAGGCGCCGCCTTTGCTGCTCGTGCATGGTTTAGGCGTATTAGGTATGCAAGATTGGTTTGGGGTTATTCCTGAACTCAGTAAACATTATCATGTTATTGCGATTGATTTACCTGGTTTTGCTCACTCAGAAAGCCCCGAAGGACGTTACTCTCCTCGCAATTATGCTGTTGTACTGGCGGAAGTGGTCGATCACTATATTGCTGAACCAACCACGGTTGTGGGTCACTCGATGGGGGGCGCGGTCAGCCTGTATTTTGCTGGCAAATACCGGGAGAAACTCAATAAATTGGTGTTAGTCGACGCGGCGGGTATCTTACATAAAGTGGCATTTATAAAGCCTATCTCCAACATACCTAAGCCTAATACTAAGCTACCTAAATTTCTCTCAACTAAGTTAGCTCAGCTCAATGATTTTACAACCGGACTCATTGAAGAAGGAGCGATAGATTCATACCTGACAGAGTTATTACAGCGTAGTGATGGTGCATGGAAGCTAGTAATGGGTGAAACACCGAATATGAATGCAGCACTGAGTTTAGTTGAGGAAGACTTTAGCGAGATTGTCAGCAATCTGAAAATAGAAACACATATTATTTGGGGTGAAGAAGATGCCGTCGCTCCATTACGAACTGCAAAAGTATTGAACAGCCAGCTAATCAATAGTGATTTAGCTACTTTGCCTGATGTGGGTCATGTGCCAATGAAGCAACAGCCCAGCCAGTTCTTAGCTTTATTAAATCGAGCGTTAACTGGGGAAGTTAAAAAACCAGCCAGTGCAGAAGTTTCAGATAAACAAATCGAGACATTTCATTGTGAAGATCAGCACAGTCGCGAGTTTTCAGGCCATTACCGTCATATGATTATTGAAGACTGTAATAATGTGTTACTTAAAAATGTGGTTGCTGAATCTATCCGTATTAAAGATTCTTTAGTGAGATTAGAAAATGTAAGCTTATCAGGGGCTAAACTCGCTTTAAATGTTAAGCGCTCTGTGGTTGAACTAACCAATGTCACTATTACGGCTCAACAAGGTGTAAAACTGAATGAAAGCCGATTTGATGGTGCTGGTGTGCAAATCAATGCATCTGAGCATGCAATAAGCGTTGTCGATGACAGCAATATTATATTCTCGTTAAGTAGAATCCATAGCCCGATATATCAAGGTTTGGCACATGATGCCATAGAAGTAGAAAAAGGAATTATTGATGACCGCTTTAAATAGCATCCCTTTTGTTAAATTAGCAACGTGCTCGCTGTTTTGTGTCGCTTTACTAAGTGGTTGCAAATCAACAAAGACTGAGCAACAACAATATGCTGATCTACAAGATAGTTTTAGTTATGAAACGTACAGGGGAGTGTCGAATACCAGTGTCGATACCATTGCTTATGGTTATAACAAACTGCAAAAAGAACAGTTAGAGCAAATAGGTGCAATTGAGCCAACACTGACTCATGCCATGATGAGCTACATTTTGAGCCTTGGTGTAAGTAAAGATTTTGCAATTGCTGAAAGCGACTTAGCGCTTGCTAAAGCGACTGATATGCGGGGTAAATATTTAGCATACAGTGCTCAGTCTTTGGCTTTTTATAACAAAGGCTGGCGTAAAATGGCTAAACAAAAAGCTGACTTCATTCGCACCGATCCTTTGTTTGCGACAGTGAGCCAGAGCTATCCAAAAGAGCAGCTTATTTCTTATCTCATTATTGGCAGTGTTGCAGTACGTGATGGTGACCTAGCGACAGCACAAAACATGTTTTATGTGATTGGTGAGCAGATTGAAAAACCCTGGCTACCAAGCTTAGCAAAAGCGTTAACGGTAACTCTAAATGGCTCAACAATAGACTCATTAATCATGCTAAAAGATATCAGCACAGACCCCTCTTTAAACGGCTATGAACGTGAGAAAATAGCCGAACTGATGGATGTTGCGCAAAGTAAGTTAAGCGATAAAAAGAAGCGTCAAAAGATCACCCGTATTGCCGACGATTTCTTTCTCGACCGCATTAAGGATAAAAGCTCAACGCTATATCGAGATTTGATCACTGACTTACAAAAATACACTGAGCAAGTTCTTTAATCTCTTAAGAAGTTGAGTGTAGTTTCACACTCAACTTCACCTAAATCCTCACTGTTTCAAATCCTTTACGCATTAAAACCGAGTTAATTTGCTTCACGGTCAATTTGTGTTAGATTTAATAAAATATTCCAAAAATAATAACAAGTGGGAATTTTATTTTATGTATGCGAAAGGTGCATATCAAAACAGGCTGGCTATAAGTTGCACCCTGATACTCTTGGCAGGTTGTCAAACTAGCACAAAAACAGCCCCGTTAACCGACCAACAATACTTTGAGCAGGTGATGTTAGCGCCTGCTATTTTGCCAAACGATTTAACGAATACCGGTTGTTTATCGCTTGAGAGTGAAACTAAGCTGCAAAGCTATAAATCAGCGGCTGAGGTTAATTACCAGCAAACAGGTTGGCAAAACAGAGTGGCGGCTGATTGGCAGTATTTTTTATCCCCAGAGCAACCGGGCAAGCTACTTCTAATCGATTATCAAGTTCAAGCAGGACAACTAGCTTACCGGTATTTAAGTGACGGCAGCCATAATGAGTTGTATGAACCTTGGAGTTCATCAAAAATTCAAGCGTTTAGCGGTGCGCTGTCAAAAGTAAGGCAAACCCATCCAGAGCTTGGTGCTGCATCTTTTGCCGGTGATACAGCACTGGCTGATTTGATCAGCAGTATTAATAGTTACGAAGCATTTGGTAAAGCCGATGGTAATTCAAATGCGATAGCCAGTTATTTTGTCAATGTCGCAGGGCGCGAGTATTTACGTGGGCTTTTTAATGAAGGCTGGCTAAAACTACAGGATCAGCGTTTGTTATTTAACGGCGCATATGGATCAGAGCAGTTTATGCCATCAGACGAATACTGGCATAACCCTGTCAATAATGAGCTTGATGCAAAGATAGCTCGGTTCAAAGCAAGCAGTGATGATCCGGGCTATTTAGGGTATCGTTGTGAGAGCTGTGGTTTAACGGGCAATAAAGCAATGACCACACTTGCTCAAGCGGAATGGTTAAAACGTCTGGTTAGTCACCAGCGTGAACCAAGTACGCAAATGCCTTATTTACAAGCAAGTGATGTTGATGTGCTACTTAACGGCACAGGTCATACAGATGAACATGCTCCTGTAGGCGGTATGATGGTGGGTATCAGTCATATCGTTACAAATGCATTGGCAAATGTTATTGCGCCAAATGATAGTCGCTCAGCAAAAGAAGTGCTCGATAGCGCAACGAATGGACAGTGGCGTGTTTGGCAAAAAATTGGCTGGGGGCCAAGTGAAACGCGCTCCACCACAGAAACGGTTATGTTGGCACATGTGTGTTTAGGCAATTATCAAGGTGGCCGTGAGTTTACATTTAGTGTGCAGCAGTCAACTTTGGGGGCCGACGAAGCCAATTTGCCAATAGTCGGTAAGCAAATGCAGCAAAAGTTGCAGCATGCTTTTACAAAATTATTAGATTAACGCGTTCAATAAGAATTAAGGTACAGCTATGCGTCGTTCAATTATCGCTTTATCAATTACTTTAGGTGTAGCTTTTAGTGCACCTATGCATGCTGAGGGTTGGCAATCAGATGTTATCGGGGTCACGCAGTCACAGCTTTCGCCCAGCTACTGGCTAGCACAAGGTGCATCGGCAAAAGTGATCATGACTGAGGCGCAAATTGCAGCCTTCAACGAGAAATTAATTAAAGAAAATAAATACATTGTTGATCCTCTTTCATTTCAAAAATCGCTCAGTAAAGACGAGTTAACAAGCGCCATTCATTCGGCAAGTTCAATTCCAAAAAGCCCGCGCTTTTTTACCGATGGCCGACAACTCACCGCGAAAGACTTTGCTAAATATCAGGCTAATTTAAACCTTAACAAGGTCGTAGGTAATAATAAGGTACGCTTTGCTGTGGTCGTTAAGCGCACGGCATTACGTACTTTTCCAACCTGGGATCGGGTTTTAAATAGCGGCCTTGATCAAGACTTAGATCGCTTTCAAGAAAGCGGTATGTTTCCGGGCGAAGCGGTTGCTGTATTACATCAAAGCGCAGATAAGAAATGGTTGTTAGTACGTGCTTACAACTATCTAGCGTGGACGCCTGCCGAAGATCTTGCCTTTGCTGATGCAGATAAAATAAAAGCTTATCGCGAACAAGATAACTTTTTGGTGGTAACCGGTGCAAAGGTCAATACTGCTTATGTGCCAAACGATGAAGGCCTCTCAGAAGTTCAGCTCGATATGGGAGTACGCTTACCATTGGTTGATAGTGAGCAAGTACCGTATTTGCTCAACGGCCAAAACAGCTATGCTAGCCATGTTGTACAGTTACCAACCCGCGATGAGCAAGGCAAACTGGTTATTAAACCTGCAATGATAAGTAAAACTGCCGATGTAAATTTAGGCTATCTAGACTACAACGAGCAGAATCTAATTAAACAGGGCTTTAAATTTTTAGGCGAGCGTTATGGTTGGGGTCATGATTACAATGGCCGTGACTGCACTGGCTTTGTTGGTGAAATTTATAAGAGCTTTGGCCTACTAATGCCGCGTAATTCAGGGCAGCAAGGCAGTAGTGAATACGGGCAAAATAATCGTTTTGATAAAAAAACTGCGGCAGATGATAAGTTGCCAACGGTTAAAAACATGGCGATTGGCGATCTAATTTATATTCCGGGTCATGTAATGATGTACTTAGGAGAGCATCATGGCGAGCCTTATGTTATTCATGACGTTAAAGGCTTAGGTTATAACAAAGGCGATGGTAGTTTTTATAATAGTGCCTTGAATGGGGTGTCGGTCACGCCATTATTGCCACTTAGATTATCTCAAGAAACCAGCTACTTAGATCGTGTTTATAACATTAAGCGTATTCGCTAGAGGCCATTATGAAAATTAAAGCTGTTCGCTTTGCAAAGCTCAAAGTGCCATTAGTTACCCCATTTAAAACAGCACTGAGAGAAGTGAGTTTTATTGAGGATTTAGTGGTTTTAATCGACACCGAATGTGGCCAAGTTGGCTATGGCTCTGCGGCCTCAACACCGGTTATTACAGGCGATACCCATCAAGGAATGATCGCGGTCATTCAGCAGTTTATTGCCCCTAAATTAGTGGGGCAAGAAATCGAAAACATTAATCAGCTTACCCACATTATTCAATCAACGGTGGTTGGTAACAGTAGTGCAAAAGCGGCGTTAGAGTTGGCGGTTTACGACTTGTGGGGCAAGCTCTATCAAGCGCCTTTATATAAGTTACTTGGCGGTGGTAAGTCAGAGTTAAAAACCGATATCACCATTAGCGTCGATAACATAGATAAAATGCTTAGTGACTGTCAGCGAGCGGTTGAGCAAGGCTTTGATGTATTAAAAATAAAAATCGGCAATAACCTTAATCAAGATATTGAACGTGTAAAAGCAATCCATGCAGGCTTTGCCGCTAAAACGCAGCTGCGTTTAGATGTAAACCAAGGCTGGAATGCCAAACAAACTGTGTTTGCACTACAGCAACTAGAGAAAGCAGGCGTGGTATTAGAGTTGGTTGAGCAGCCAGTAAAAAGCAGTGATATTCAAGGTCTCAAATATATTACTGAGCGAGTGAATACCCCGATTATGGCCGATGAAAGCGCCTTTTCACCGAAGCAAGTGATCCAACTTTTAGAGCTTGGCGCAGTTGATATTATCAATATTAAATTAATGAAAACGGGCGGTTTAAGCCGAGCAATTGAGATTGCTAATATCACAGCCCAATACCAAGCAGAGTGTATGATAGGTTGTATGCTAGAGGGCAGTATTGCCGTAGCTGGTGCTGCACATTTAGCCTCTGCCAAAGCACAGCAAATCAATAAAATCGATTTAGATGGCCCAGCCCTTGGTCAATATGACCCTGTGCAAGGGGGCGTTGAATTTAGCGGCCCACAAATACGCTTATCGGATGCCCCAGGTCTTGGCATTGAATCAATAACGGGGCTTGAACTAATTACAAACGGAGTATGGCCAGCATGAAAAAACTAGTCAGTCTTATTGCAGTTATGAGTTTATCGGCTTGTGCCAGCAAAGAGTTACCTAAACCTATTATTGATAACAGTCATCAACAGCTCGTCGTGGTGGTAGCCAATGACAGTGATGCCATTGATGCCACCTTGTATCGCTTTGAAAAAACCGCTGGTAGCTGGCAACAACAAGGCCAGCAACACGCGGTGGTACTAGGTCGTACTGGCCTTGCGTGGGGAGTGGGGCTGCATCCGGCACAACCGGGTCAGCAAAAACAAGAAGGCGATGGTAAAGCGCCGGCAGGTATTTTTGAGCTTGGTACTGCTTTTGGTTATTTAGATTCATTGCAAACGAACCTCAGTTATCAAGCAATGACAGCAAATGATTATTGTATCGATGTGAAAGGCTCACCGTTTTACAATCAATTGGTTGATAAAGCACAAGTTGGTGAAGACGCCGTAAAAGACTCTTCAGAATGGATGCGTCGTGATATATACAGCCAAGATAACCTTTATAAAAAAGGCATTGTTGTTAAGCATAACCCAAGCAATATCAATGGTGCGGGTAGTTGTATCTTTATGCATTTATGGCGGGCACCAAGTAAGCCAACAGCAGGTTGTACAGCGATGACAGAAAGCGATATGGATGCTCTACTTGCTTGGTTAGATGAGCGTAAAAAACCGTTATTAGTCAGCTTAACCAAAGCGCAATATCAACAAAAGCAAAGTCAGTGGCAATTACCTAACTTAGCTAAATAAAAATAATAAAATAAAAGTATTTTAATTTTGTCACAATGGTGGAATAATATATTCCATTAGGGTTTGGGTTAGGATAATAAATGAGTGCAAATTACGCTTTTCTCGATTGGCTAGTATTCGCAAGTTACGGTGCAATTTTATTGCTAAGTGGCTGGTGGTTTAATCGCAAACGCGCTAACTCAAGCCAAGATTTTTTTCTAGGCGGAAATAGCATGCCAACTTGGATGGTGGCTATTTCTGTTTTAGCGACTTCGCAATCAGCGGCAACGTTTATTGGCGGGCCAGATCAAGGCTATCAAGGTGACTTTTCTTACCTTGCGACTAATATCGGTGCGTTTATTGCGGCATTTGTAGTGTCGGCGTTTTTAATTCCAAAGTTCTACCAGCAAAAAGTGTTCACTGTGTATGAACTGCTTGAAAAACGTATCGGGCCAAAGGCCAAGCGCCGTAGCGGCATGATGTATTTATTTGGCCGTGTGTTTGCCAGTGGTGCTCGTTTATACATGGCCGCTATTGCTGTGGCGATGATTCTATATGGCAATATCGATGCCGATAGCGTGGTTATTGCGTCTTTAGTGCTGGCGCTGGCGGGTCTGCTTTATACCTTTTTAGGGGGTATTCGCAGCGTTATTTATTCTGATGTACTGCAAAGTATCGTTTATGTCAGTGCGGCTATTGCGGTTATTTGGTGCTTGTTGAATGTTATTCCGGCTGATTTTTCAACCATTATTGCAACGCTGAATGAACCAAGTCCTGGTGCAGATTCAAAACTTGCGCTGTTTAAATTTGATTTAGACTTTGGCCCGTCAGGGGTGTTTAACATGGCCTCTGTGTTAACGGGGTTTGTGCTGCTAAATATCGCCGCATTTGGTTTAGACCAAGATATGACGCAGCGTTTATTAACCTGTAAAAGTCCAAAAGAAGGCAGTAAAGCGTTATTGCTATCGGTGGTGATGGTGATCCCGGTTATGGCTATTTTTATCTTTATTGGTTTGCTGCTTTATATTGTTTATCAGCAACCTGCACTAATGAATAACGAAGCTGGGCAAACGGTCGTACAAGAATTTAATGGCGAAAAAATCACTATCTTTATGTACTACGTATTAAACGAAGTACCAGCCGGGGTTAAAGGTTTAGTCAGCGTGGGTATTATTGCTGCGGCTATTTCTACTTTGAACTCTGGGCTTAGTTCGATGTCTTCAGTCATCGTACAGGATATCTATCGCCCGTATTTAGAAAAACATAACAAGCAAGTAAGCGATCATCACTTTGTGAAAGCAGGTCGTGTAGGGATGGCACTGGTGAGCCTTGCCTTAGCGCTGATGGCTATTCTTTGTTATTTCTGGCAGCAATACAGTGATATGCCATTATTAAAATTTGCGCTAAGTGTCATGGTGTTCTCGTACAGCGGTTTGTTAGGTGTGTATTTTACGGCCTTGTTCACCAAACGAGGCAGTGAAGGCTCAGTGTTAGCAGCGCTAATAGCGGGCTTTATGGTGACCTTACTAATGCAGCCGTACATGATTGACTGGCTACTACCTGAGTCAATGCGTTTTTACTTAGGCTTTACTTGGCAGCTGTGCATTGGCACTTTACTTGCGACATTGGTGTGTTGCCTTGGTAAAGCGGCGCACGAGAAGAGTGCATAAATGGCCGTACGCTATGTTTTAGCCATCGATGGTGGTGGCACCAAAGTGTTAGCAGAGCTAAAAGAGCAGGCAAGTGGCGCTACTTTTCGTGCCCAAGCGGGTTCGGCATCAATTTCGAATGATCTTGATTTAGCGTTAGAAAACATTGTTAAAGTGACCCGTGATGTTTGCCAGCAAAGTGGCGCAGAGCCAAGTGAAATCGTCACCGTTATGGGTGTTGCTGGTGGCTCATCGCAGAGTCTTGCTGAGCAATTAACAGTGATGCTCAAGCTGATTTACGAAATAGAATTTGCCAGTTTACAAATTACCAGCGATGCAATTACGTCACTATATGGTGCTAATCTTGGTGACCCATGTGTGGTTATTGCTCTTGGCACCGGTGCTGTCGGGGCACGATTAAATGCTCAAAAGCAAACTAAGTTGGTGAGCGGCTGGGGTTTTACCGTTGATGATTTTGGCGGTGGCGCACGTATCGGCCTGATGGCTGTGCAGCAATTATTAAACGATATAGATATTTACGATTTACCAAAAAGCCGATTAACGATTCGTTTGAGTGAGCAGCTAGGATGCACTCGTCAAACAATTAGTAGTTGGCTTAAACAAGCAAAACCCGCGGATTATGCAGCATTTAGCCCGTTGGTGTTTAGCTTACAAAACGACTGTGAGGCGGCAAAAACGGTATTAACAGAGCACACCCAATCGGTGGTTCGGTTAATAAATAAAAGCCGAGGTAACTCGCCGTTACCGGTGATTTTAATTGGTGGTTTGGCGAAAGTCAGCCAACCGTTATTGCCACTTGCCTTACAAAACGAATTATCTCCTTGTAAGGGAGATTCATTAACTGGTGCCGCCATTTTAGCGGTAAAGCATTACCATGACATTATTGAAAAAGGACAACCCAATGAGCCCTGAGCACGTCTTTAAGCAACAACGTGAGTTACTCGAAGAGTTAAACGGTATTGTCTCTGAAGGACAAAACCCAGACACTTTGGATATCGATCTGCTCAGCTCCACTGAGATCCTCACTAAAATCAATAATGAAGATCACAAAGTAGCGGGTGCCGTGAAACTTGTGATCCCACAAATTAGTGAAGCTGTCGATCATGTCGTTGAAGCATTTCAACAAGGTGGCAGGTTAATTTACATTGGTGCTGGCACCAGTGGTCGTTTGGGTATTTTGGATGCGGTTGAATGTGCGCCTACCTATAGCGTAAGCGATCAGCAAGTACTCGGTATTATTGCTGGTGGTGACACCGCGGTTAAAAAAGCCGTAGAAGGCGCTGAAGATAGCACCACGTTTGCTATTGAAGACTTAAAAAATGCCAATTTAACCAGTAAAGATGTAGTCGTTGGCATTGCCGCCAGCGGTCGAACTCCTTATGTTTGCTCGGCAATTGAATACGCTAAATCACTTGGCTGTGTCACTGTGGGCGTCACTTGCAATCCTGATTCAGCGGTGATGCGTTTACCACAAATCGGCATTTGCCCCGTGGTGGGTGCAGAAGCTGTAACTGGCTCTACACGTATGAAATCGGGCACGGCACAGAAGCTGGTGTTGAATATGCTAAGTACAGCCAGCATGATCCGCACAGGCAAGGTGTATAAAAATCTGATGGTTGATGTGAATGCCAGTAACGAAAAGCTGCACGCTCGTGCTATTCGTATTGTGATGCAAGCAACAGAGTGTTCTCAGCAGCAAGCTGTGGATGCATTAAAGCAAGCCGAGCAAAGTGCAAAACTGGCCATTTTAATCGTGTTAACCGGAAAACCAGCTCCTGAAGCAAAACAGTTATTGTCAAAAGCGGGTGGCTTTTTACGTAAGGCGGTTGAAGAATAATGCGTTTTTTAGCTGTTTTAGTTCTTAGTTGTTTTGCGCTTTTGGGTTGCCAAGAAACACCTGCACAAGCACCTAAAAATGCACAGCCTTTACAGGTGGGCGCAGCCAATTTTCAAGCTTATGTACCTGCATTAACAGGGAAACGTGTTGGCTTGGTCGTTAATCAAACATCAGTTGTGAATGGTCAACATTTGGTTGATGCCTTACTTGATAAAGGCGTTGTCGTTAGCAAAATATTTGCCCCAGAGCATGGCTTTCGCGGCGACCATGACGCCGGTGCTCACGTTAAAAGCACAGTAGATGCTAAAACCGGCATTGATGTTGTGTCGATATATGGCAGTAATAAAAAACCAAGCCCTGAGATGCTTGCGGATTTAGATGTTATTATTTTTGATATTCAAGATGTCGGTGTGCGTTTTTACACTTATATCAGCTCAATGCACTACGTAATGGAAGCTGCCGCTGAAAATGGTAAACAGGTTGTGGTACTCGATAGACCAAACCCAAATATAGCCTATGTGGATGGACCTATTCTTGATCCGCAATTTCGCTCATTTGTTGGCATGCACGAAATTCCTGTTTTACACGGTATGACTGTGGCTGAACTTGCTCAAATGATCAAAGGTGAAGGCTGGATAAATGACGCTGATAAGCTTGAACTAAGTGTCGTGCCTGTTGCGAATTATGACCGTACTATGGCTTATGAGCTACCAATAAAGCCAAGCCCTAACTTACCGAATGCTCAATCAATTGCGCTATATCCATCTTTGTGTTTCTTTGAAGCAACGCCTGTAACTATTGGCCGTGGTACTGATTTTCCGTTTCAAGTTGTTGGCTACTCGCCAATTAAACTCGGCGAATTTAGCTTTACGCCAAGGGCGATCAAAGGCGCTTCAATGCACCCTAAATTCAAAGGGGTCGAAGTATTTGGTCAAGACTTACGAGATGCTGATATTCATGGCCTAGATTTAAGCTTGTTTATTTCGGCTTATCAAAAGCTAAGTGCGAATGATCAAACGTTTTTTGAACGCGCTGATTTTATGGATAAACTTGCAGGGACTGATAAATTGCGTTTAGCCATTGAAGCAGGCCAAACAGAGCAACAAATAAAGCAAAGCTGGCAAGCCGATTTAAGTGCTTATAAACGCAAGCGCTCCCCATATTTGCTGTATCAATAATACCTAACTAGCTAACTAGATAACTAACAACGAGGCGCTTGCCTCGTTTTTTTATGCCTATAAAAAGCTATGTTATATTCATGAACTTGATTTGTAAGGATATACCATGAAAGTTCATTTAATTGCCGCATTTGCATTACTTGCTGGCTGCTCATAACTCCCAAACAGTACAATAAGTAACTCAACCGATGTACTTGACCTTCGAGATGATAAAAACGCAGCAGAGCAGCTGTGGATGCTTAAACACGCAACAAAGCCCAGTTATCCTAAAGCAGCAGAAATTGCCAAACAGACGGGCTGTGCGCGCTTTTTAATTACCATAAATAAACAAGGTAATACCACCGATATCCGTTTTGTAGAGAGCTTCCCAGAAGGGCTATTTGTCGATGTGTCGCGAGAGTCGCTTAAAAATTGGCAGTGGCAGGCAAGTTCAAGTAACAGTGAGTCGCGAGCGACAACCCGAACGGTACAGCTCGACTACTTTATGAAAGAAGCGACTAATATAGATGCAGCAAAAGCATTTTGTACAATTTAAGCTTTTACTGTTTTTGAGGCATAAAAAAGGGCCGCAATGGCGGCCCCCAACAGGATTGATTAACTTAGAACTTGAAGTTAAACGACAGCTGCACGCGACGTGGGCTGTAGTAGTTACGATACTCACCAAAGGTTTCTGACGAGACATAAGGGTTATTGTTATAACCTGTTTGACGGTCAAATACGTTAAAGATATCAGCGCGGAATTGTAATTCCATGTCACCTGAGAATCTAAAGTCTTGGGTGTAGTTTAAGTCAAGTTGCCAATGGCTTGGGCTACGACGACTACCTGCAGGCTCGCTGTAGCGCGTGGTGCCACTTGAGTAACCGTAGATTGAACCATCCCATGCTTCCCAAGGTTTACCCGACTGGAATACAAAGTATGCACCGATGTTCGCATCCCATGGCACAGTGTAGTAACCATACACTTTTACTTTATGCGGTTTATCACCTGATAGTGTGCCGTATTTGTAATCCCAAGGGTAACGACCGCGGCCATCACCATAGTTCGATGAACCAATGAAGGTATTAGCATCTGTTGTTGCGGTAGTGTTATCTTGGTCGAAGTTACCGTAATAATGACTCCAAACATAAGAAGCATTGATGTAGCTGTTTTCACCTAAGTATTCAGCTTCGATGCTAGCTTCCCAATATTTAGTCTCACCACCATCTACTTCAGCGATAACATAAGATGAACCACCAATTTCATTACGGATCTCATCTAGGTTATCGACATATAAACCTTTGTCTGCAATATGTTGTGGCACGCCTTCAGCATCAACACCAGAGTAGTCAGTTAAGCGCGCATTATTTGGCATATCTTCCCAGAAATGCGACGCCTTACGGTGACGTACGTGAGCACGTAACACTAAATCAGAACCCACATATTTAGTGGTACCAAGTGTAAACTCTTTGATTTGACGAGGTGTTAAGTCATCAGCAAATACTTTACCTGATGAACCTTGGCGCGGCTCTGCATAAATTACGTTACCCGCTTCATCAAATTCAACTTCAATTTCGGCACGGGTATTACGGTCCCAAGATGCAGCACGTGCAAGAGAGCTTGCTTCAGGGTTATACATTGAGAAGTTTGCAAATACTGAGTCTTGATCTGCATAATTCCAAGTTGCACCTAAACGTGGTTGGATCATATCTGACCAATCTGTTTGGTACATTTTGTACTTTTCGCCAGGTGCTAATTCATAGCCCGAGATGGTACCAGATGCCGATTTAAGACCTTGGCCATACCAAGTATCGCGGCTCACCAACACACCGATGTTGTAAGTCCAATCACCTACTTCAATGGTATCGTTGATTTCGAAGTTCAGCGTTTCCATTTCTGAGTTGATAGCAGAAACGGCGTCTTCACCAGCAACTAAGCTCATTTGTTGCACGCGAGCACGGTAAATAACTGGTGCTGAGCTGCCTTCTTCTAAGCTCTCGTCGAGGCCGCCAACATAAGAGATGCTACCCCAACCATTTGAAAGGCGAGACAGTACTTCTTTACCTTCTTTCCATTCGCCACCTACATGTAACGTGTGGTAAGTATCGCCCCAGCTAAATTCATGCTCTAGGTTTAACTCGAAGCTATCACGGTAGAAGTCGATATTATCGTATTGGTAATACGCACCAACACCACCACCGCCAAGCAATTCGCCGTTTTCAGTATAACCGTATTGTGCAATTAGAGGTGCAGCGCCTGCATTAAATGCAGCAATTTGCTCTGCTGTGTAGTTATCATCAGCATCTAATAAGCTTGGTACACTGAAGTAACCCATTTCAGCGAGATTGCTGATGTCTAGTTGACCCGTTAACGATGGCACTACAGATAGCTCTGTATCAGGTGTGGTACCAGACTCAAGTTCAAATTTACTGTATTGGAATGAAAGGGTTGTTGCGTCACCTAAAATCCATGAACCATCTAATGTAAAGATATCTTGGTTGGCTATATCACCTGCAGAGACGCTGTCTGTTTCGTAAGCGCCAATTGAGCGACCTTCGATGGTTTTTTCTGAGGTACGCTGTGAAATATTAATTAAAATATCGTCTGTTGGTGCCCAAGTTAACTTACCAAAGTATTCATCACGAACACTCTTATAGTCTTTTACTTCACCATACGCGGTATCTTTATTGGTTCGAGTTTCTTCAGGACGAAAATAAGAAGTGTAGAAGTATAAAGTGTCTTCAATAAGTGGGCCGCCTAAACTCGCTGTAAGCCAGCTTTTATCAAGCTCATAGCTTTCTTGACCTGTCGGAGTTGCAACTAAACTTTTAGGTTGAACTTTGTATTCAACATTTCCGTGGAATTCGTCAGTACCTGATTTTGATACAGTGTTGATTGAGAAGCCACCTGAACGGTTAAAACCAACCGCTTTTGCACCACCACGGTCCATAGTTACGTATGCAACGTCATGGGTTGATGGCTCTGATGCTAAGTTACCAAACATAGGGAGTGAAACATCAACACCATCGAAACCGTAAGAGTTATCAACACCAGAACCACCGGCTGATGGGCCAAGAGTTGCGTTTTCAGATAGTTCAACACCCGGTACTAGTTTTAATAGGTCGCGGTAATCTTGACCAACTGGCACGCTGTTGATTGCTTCTTCACCTAATGAGTTAGTCAGTGCAGATTTACCTTCGCGGAATAACTTACTGCCAGTTACTGTGATTACTTCAACATTTTCTTTAGCGCCACCCATAGTGACATTTAAGCTTGATGTTTGTTCAAGTAAAACATCCACAGTCATGGTTTGAGTCACACCGTTTTTATCGGTGAAAGTCAGTTCATAAGTACCTGGTTTTAACTGCGGTAAGTCGTAGCTACCATCTTCGCGGGTAACGACAGTACGTGGTTTTGGCATCACGTTACTTTTTGCAGTAACGGTGATCCCCGCCAGTGACTGCTGCGCTTCAGGTGATGATACTTTACCTTTGATGCTACCAGTTAGATTTGCAAAGGCTGGTGCGCTGGCGAGTGCCGCGGCCATAACAACACCGGTTAAGGCTGTTTTCTTTGCGCGAAGTGCATTGTTAGTCGCTTTGGCTATATAGCTCATTGCGAGTGTGGATGCATGTTGTTTCATTGTTTCCCGTCCTTATATTTATATGCTTTGATGGACTACTTACCCAATTGAGACTTATGAACTTTAAAATTATGTTGCCCATATATTAAACAGGTGTTATTGGATGTGGTCAAGAATATTTTTTTATTTAAAGGTGTGTTTTTAGGAATAAAATATATAACCCATTTTAGGTAAAGTTCAGTAATGGCTTGCTTTAGCTGGGTGCTAAATTATTGGTTGGAGAATTTTGTAAGAAATTATGACTTTTTAGTCAGTCGCTTATCGCAATTATTTAAAGGCTTAGAGGGGAAGGTGAAGTGGTAAACTGCATCCGAAAATTAGACACAAAAAAGCAGCCTAAGCTGCTTTTTTGTATTTATATAACCTTATTGGAGAAATTAGTTATTCTTAAATTCGCCAACAACTTCATTAGAATGTTCTAGTAACTTACGGCCTTGGCGGCTCGACTGTGTTAGGGCAATAAACAAAATATCAATGACAAAATCTTGCGCCGTGCGCGCTAAAATCGATGATAAACGCAC
The DNA here is from genome assembly GCF_005886115.1 of Pseudoalteromonas sp. S4492. Classification (NCBI taxonomy): domain Bacteria; kingdom Pseudomonadati; phylum Pseudomonadota; class Gammaproteobacteria; order Alteromonadales; family Pseudoalteromonadaceae; genus Pseudoalteromonas; species Pseudoalteromonas sp. S4492. The sequence continues at coordinate 5,108 of NZ_PNCP01000040.1, read as the reverse complement.
AGACTCGCCTTCAGCAACCGAGTAAAGTTTTACATCAGCCGAGTCGGCAACAAGGCTGCTGCCAAATTTAGTCACTGAGATCACCGAGCTTGAATTTTTCTTAGCTTGTTTAACAACTTCGGCAATTTCGCGAGTCATACCTGACTCACTTATCGCGATGACCAAGTCACCTTTCGAAAAGGTCGCAACATACGCAAGTTGTGCATGGCCATCTGGCTCTGCAATTGCAGGCATACCGAGTTTTTGTAATTTATAAGAAAAATCTTTTGCAACCAGCGCTGAGCCACCTAAACCACAAATCAGAATACGTTTTGCTGATTTTAATAGCTCTACCGCTTTTTCGACTGCCGGCGCTTCGTTGAGGTTTTTGGTTTCGGTTAACACCGCCAGTTTACTGCTTAATAGTTTTTCGGCGATTTGCTCTAGCGAGTCATTCAGAGTGATCTTGCCATGTAGCTTAGGTTCGCTGCTTTCATCGTTAAGGGCATCAATTACTGCAAGTTTAAAAGCAGGGAAGCCTTTATAACCTAACTTTTGCGAAAACTTCACCACACTTGATTGGCTTACACCAACCACTTTTGCTAGTTCAACCGATGATAAATTACGAATCGCATTCGCAGAATTTAACGTAAAGTCAGCAAGCTTAGCTTCGCTGCTCGATAGAGATTGGCGTAAGGCTTTAATTTTTACAAAAGTAGACATAGGGCTCACTTTGTTTGCTTAACTTAGTCAAAACGCAAAGCGATGGTTCTATTATAAACACAGGGCTTGGGCGCATTGTTTGCTTAACACGACGACTTATTTTTGTTTTAGCAGACCTAAGTTTGGAATATTTTTCTTAATTTAGATGGAATAATATAGTTTTATTCCATAATAGATACAACACTAATTATTGAGATAGCTCTATTTTTAGTAACTTAGCGATAATGTATGCTTTTTATTCTTTAATTGTGAAATAAAATATTTTACATGTTAAGTGGGTGTTGCTACTGTATTGCTGAGAATCGTCAACGCTTAAATCATCAGGTATGAATCTGTTATGAGTTTTACCCCTTTGAAAACGTTACTTAAACAGCTGTGTTATCTCAGTAGTGCGGCATTATTAGTAAGCTGTGCCAGTAATCCATATACCTACACACAATCAGCTAATTACAGCCATCGTGTTAAGTTCTTAGTGATGCATTACACCGCCATTGATTACGAAAAATCAATGCGTGCTTTGGTGGATGAAGGAGGCTTAAGTTCACATTATTTATTACCTGAATCAGGCGATCCTAGTTATCCAAAAGACGATTTAGAAATTATTCAGCTGGTTGATGAAAAAGATAGAGCATGGCACGCCGGACGCAGTTTTTGGCAAGGCCGAGAAGATTTAAATGACCATTCAATTGGTATTGAAATAGTGAATGTACCAAGCTGTCATATCCCTGAGCAAACTAAGCTTGCAATGGAGAACGACGCCAGCAAGCTATGTATTTTTCCAGATTATGATGCCAAACAAATTGAGCTACTAATCGAGCTAAGCAAAGATATTCTTGCTCGGAACCCAGATATCGGCCCGACTCAAGTTATTGGCCATTCGGATATTGCTCCAAGCCGTAAGAACGACCCAGGTCCGCGTTTTCCTTGGTATCAACTGTATAAAGCAGGTATCGGTGCGTGGTATGAAAGCGACACCGTTGATAAGTATTGGCAGCTATTTAGTTCATCAAAGCCTTCTGTTGAGTTAATGCAAAAAGCATTGCGCAGTTACGGCTATGAGGTGATTGCAACGGGTCAGCTTGACTCGCAAACGCTCGATGCCTTAAGTGCTTTTCAAATGCACTTTTTGCCTTGGCATGTAAGTGGCAATAGTGATGCAAGAAGTGCCGCTGTGCTTTTTGCGTTATTAGATAAATACTTTCCTAAAAAGAGTGAGCGGTTATTTCAAGAATATCAGCAGCAACAGCAAGCGGTTGAGCCAGCGCCAAAAACACTGGCTAATGCACAAGTTGTAGCGCGTATTCCGGCACTTGATCCGAGTAGTCGCGCGCTAGTGAACGACAGGGGCACATTTACTGCCTATAAAGGTCGCGGTGAAATCATCATTGAAAACCAAGATGCAACCGATGCTGATATTTTCATTAATGGTGAAAAAATTAATATTGCCTCACCACTAACAGCCGAAAAAATATATCAATATAGTTTGGCTAAACGCACCCGCGATGGCATTAACACCTATAAAGTAGAAAATGTATTGCCTGAAGGGGCAAGCTTAACCCTGCGTTTTCCTTACCCAACGCTTGATGAAAACAGCACTCAAAAGCGCTTTAGTGCCGTTGATGAATTAATTAATCAAGAGATTAAAGAGGGCTTTCCGGGCGCGGTACTCGCCGTTGTTAAAGATGGCAAGTTGATTAAACTAAGCCATTATGGCGCAGCTAAAAAGTACCATGCTGATGGCAGTGAGCTGAAAACCCCACAAGCTATGCAAAACGATACCTTGTTTGATATAGCCTCAAATTCAAAAATGTTTGCCACTAACTTTGCGCTGATGAAGCTTGCCAGCGAAGGGAAACTCGACGTAGAAAAGCCACTGTTTTATTACCTACCAGAATTTAGGGGCAGCGGCCGTGAACAGCGTTTAGTAAAAGATTTACTCACCCACAGTGCGGGTTATCCTGCGGTGGTTGATTTTCATCGTAAAGACAATAAATTTGGTGAACGTTTTTTTTCACAAAATAGCCTGCGTACTAAAAACCTGCTGTTAACAGGTGTCCCTTTCGTGGCTGGTCGGAACGTAAAACACCTATATTCTGATATCGATTATATGTTGCTTGGTGTACTGGTAGAGCGTATTAGTGGTATGGCCCTTGATACCTATGTAGAAAGCCAAATTTATCAGCCGCTTGGTTTAACGCGTACTGTTTATAACCCATTGCAAAAGGGTTTTTTATCTTCGCAAATTGCCGCCACTGAAATTAACGGCAACACCCGAGGTGGTCGCATCGAATTTGAAAATATTCGAACCGATGTACTGCAAGGTGAAGTACATGATGAAAAAGCATTTTATGCTTTAGGTGGTGTAGCGGGGCACGCAGGGCTTTTTAGTACTGCCGGTGATTTGTCTGTGCTTATGCAGGTACTACTCAATGGTGGCGGCTACGACAATAAGCAAATTTTTACGCCACAAGTACTTGAGCAATTCACAAACTCCCAAGCAAGTGATGAGACTTATGGTTTAGGATGGCGTAGAGCGGGGCATCAAGCGCGTAAATGGCATTTTGGCCCTTATGCTAGCCCGCGGGCTTTTGGTCATACCGGCTGGACAGGCACCGTGACCGTTATTGACCCTGAGTATGACCTTGCTATTGTGCTATTAACCAATGCCCGTCATACACCGATTGAAGGTTCGCAAGAAAATTATCAGTTTGTCGGCAAGCGTTTCGAAACGGGTAAGTATGGCTCTATTATCTCACTGATTTATGAGAGTATATTAAATCACTAGTCGAATTAAGTTGAGTTTGGTGGCAAAGCCATTAAGCTTAGCGAGTTTTCGCATAATAAAAATAAAATGTTGTTCTTAATTTAAAAGGGTTTTTATGTCTTGGTATTCAATTTTACCACCCTTGATTGCTATCTTAATTGTGTTTTGGCGCAAAGAAGTGATCATGGCGTTATTGGTCGCGGTTGCGTCGTCTGAGTTTTTACTTGCTCTGAATGGTGAAGGTAATACCTTGTTTTTCACCTTTATTAATACTATTGAGCGAGTCATCGAAGTTGCCAGCTCTCCTGGTAATAGCCGTATCCTTATTTTTAGTATTCTAATTGGTGCCTTACTTGCCTACATTCGTGAATCTGGCGGCGTGGCTGCGACAGTTAATTTGCTGATGAACAAAGGGGTTGCTAAAAGTAAGCGCCAAGTCGGTTACTTAACCATGTTCTCAGGCATTGCGGTATTCATTGAATCGAACTTAAGTGTATTAACCTCGGGGATTTTATCACGTGGTTTATTCGATAAATTTAAAATGAGCCGAGCGCGCCTTGCTTACATTATCGATAGTACCAGCGCACCTGTGTGTATCTTAATTTTGCTAAATGGTTGGGGCGCCTACGTGCTCGGCCTACTTGGCAACTACGAAATGGAAGAGTCTGCGGTATCGGTATTGTGGGGCAGTATTGGTTATAACTTCTATGCCATTATCACCTTACTTATCGTGTTCTACACCATTACTTTTGACAAGGTACATGGCCCGCTTAAGCAAGCTGAAGAAAACCTAGAACAACAAGAAACAGAAGTAGCCGAAGAAGTAAAAGGTTCAAAAGCACGTTACATGCTTGTGCCACTTATCACCTTAATTGGTAGCATGGTTGGCTTTATGTTCTGGACTGGCGATGGCGATATTGCCAGTGGTAGTGGTTCTAAATCAGTGCTGTACGCAACTATTTTAGCTTGTGTTGTGGCTTACTTCTTAATGATTAGCTCGCGTGAATTTACACACCATAAGCTGGTTGATATTGGCTTTAAAGGTATGGGTGAGTTACTGCCATTAGTGTCTATTGTATTGCTATCACTCACTTTAGGCGCGAGCTTGAAAGACCTAGGTACAGGTGTGTTTGTAGCCGGACTAGTCGGTGATTTCTTACCTATTTACTTGGTTGTGCCAGTGCTGTTTTTAACCGGTGCGGTAATTTCATTTACCACCGGTACCTCGTGGGGCACATTCGCAATTCTTATTCCAATTGGTGTACCGCTCATTCAAGCTTTAGGGTTACCACCTTCATTGGTCATTGCTGCTATTTTAGGTGGTGGTGTGTTTGGCGATCACTGCTCGCCAATCTCAGATACCAGCGCAGTATCGGCCATTGCATCAGGCTGTGATTTATTAACTCACGTAAAAACTCAAATGCCATACGCCTTATTCGGCGGCGCATTAACCTTCATCGCTTACCTAGTGACGAGTATTATTGTGATATAAAAGCTTTAAGCTGTAAGCCTTAAGTTATAAGTAAAAAACCACAGAGAAGTCTGTGGTTTTTTATTGCTTGAATTTCGATAACTCGCACATTCAAGTTTGATAGCCGTCAGCCGTCAGCCGTCAGTCTGGTGATCTGACCCCGATAAAGTA